>NZ_SMNY01000089.1:0-3698 GCF_004353535.1 Cupriavidus sp. L7L | reverse complement strand
CATGGTCGAAAAGATCGGCGGACAGAAGAAGATCACCAAAACCGCGGTGCTGGGGCGAGCCTTCTCCCGAACCACCGTCAATGACGTGGTTGCATCCCTCGACACCTTCTACAATCGCCTGTCGAAGCAACAGCTTTCCGAGCTTTCGACCGTTCTCGAGAACAACGAAGCCGAGTTGGAAGGTCAGACGATCACGCTGCCCGCAGCCAGTTTGAAGGCATTGCTCGATGCGCGTCACAAGATCGAGAGCGAACGCCAAAAGCACAAGAAGAAGGACGCGAAGGTGACTAGCGTCAAGCCTGTTGCGCAGCTCGACCACGACGACGAGACGTTCGAGGTTGAGGATCTCTGCAAGGGTTGACCGTACGAACCAAACACATTTTGCTGACGGAATGTCGGACAACCTCGCCCTGCGCCCTACCCTCATCACTCCCAGCGACGCCTACGCGACGCTGAGGAAACTCACGCTGCCGCAGCACCTCGACGGCAGTGCCGGCACCAATCGGAATCCGGGCAGGCAGCAGATCTCCGCTGACCGGGATTGGGACGCCATCCAGATCTGGCTGAGCCAGTACAGGGACCGGCAAGCGACTTTTCTTGCGTACGAGAAGGAGGTGTCCCGCTTCTATGTCTGGGTGATCCTCACGTTGAAGAAGCCCCTATCTTCCGTTGTCCATGAGGATTGGTTGCGCTATACCGATTTCCTTCTCGACCCGCAGCCGGCTGCGCTTTGGGTTGGTGCCAAGCGGCCTCGTTTTGGACGAGATGGCCGCGTTTCGGAGGCATACAAGCCTTTTGCCGGCCCGCTCCAGCCGAAGAGCATCTCTTTTGCCGAGCGCGCTATCTGGCAGATGTTCGCCTGGCTGCGAGACGCAGGCTATTTGGCCGGAAACCCGCTACTGACGCTGTCCCGCCGTCGCGGAACGCCCGTCCTCAAGACGAAGCGCACTGACCGGATGCTGGAGGACAATCAGTGGCTTTGCCTGTTGAACTGGCTTGCCGCCTTCAAGCGCGACACCATCAATGCGCGGCGGCAGTACGCACGGAACCGATGGCTGATCGCGCTCTTCTACTCGACCGGAATTCGCAGCAGCGAAGCCTTGACTGCGCAAATGGGGGATATCGTCCGAGTACAGGACCCAGTCACGCAGAAGACCCGAGCATTCCTCCAAGTCATTGGGAAGGGATCGAAGCCACGCGACATTCCGCTGACCGACGAAGTGCTTAGCGAACTGAGCCTGTACCGACAATCGTTTGGACTGCCCGTCACGCCCGCCCCGCGCGAGGCCACTCCGATCATCTTCTCCATCCAGGTTAAGAAGGGATTCAGCCCGATCACTCGGCAAGCCCTGTACACAGTCTTCAAAGGGATGTTTGAAGCAGCAGCCGAAACGCTGGAGGACGAACAGGATGCAGATCACCTCCGTGCAGCGTCGACGCACTGGCTACGGCATATGGCCGCTTCCGCCATGCTACGGAACGGCACACCGCTTCTCGTCGTTCGGGATGTGCTCGGCCACGCTGATCTGGCCACCACGTCACTCTACTCGCACTCGCAAGCGCTGGACATGCACAGAGAGGTGGAAGCTCACAACCACCTGGATCTCCACCAGGTGGGCAAGTAATGAGCGGCTAAACCTCCCATTAATGTTTGCACAGTACACGTCGATAACTTGGCAATTCCGTATCGTTATACTTATACCCAAGGAGCAAGAAAATGAACAAGAATGCCGCCGCTACCATCGCCACCGGGCTCGCAATTCTGTTGAGTGCCAATGCGCACGCCGAGCAGAGTGTCATCTACGTCAGCCCGCCGCATATCGCCTATGAGATCCAGCTGCTGGAGAAGGGCCGCGTAATTCACGCCACTACCGTGTCGGCGATTCCCGGGAGTTCCTCGTCGTCCAAGACGGGACAGACAATCAGCTACCTGGCCTCCTGCGATCGCACCGCAGAAGCACTCTCGTGCAGCCCCGGCACGGTATGGAATGGATTCGAGATCGAATTGACGCCTGCGCTGGCAGCCAATGGCGATGTCACTACTGAGGTCGAAATCAAGGATAGTCAGTTCATCAGCATGGATACCGTCATGCAGGATGATGGCTTCCTGGTTCAGGCTCCCCGTGTCAGCACCGCTACCGCAAAGATGCGGGTCGCCATGCTGGACGGTAAAGCCGTTCAATTGCCGTATGCGGACGTGTCGACCGGCGTATCGCGCGAGATCAGCATCATCGCCCGGAAGATCTGACCATGGGGCGCGACACCAACAGAGTTGTCCTCAAGGGCACCGTGGCCGGCGCTCCGGAGACTCGCAGTAAGGCCTCTGGCGACAAGGCCGTTACGCTGCGTATCGCCACGGTGGAGCGCGTGCATCGCAATGGCGAATTCACGGACTTCACCAACTGGCATCGTGTGGTGTGCTTCGGCATCGTGGCCGAGGAAGCCGGCAATCTGGTCCAGAACGACCGCGTCAGTATCGAGGGAAAGCTGCAGACGCGGAAGTACGAGGTCGAAGGTAAGACATCGTATATGACCGAAGTCATCGCGTTCGATGTCGACAAGCTCGCCCCCGGCCTTGCTACCGGTGAGCGCAATGCCCCCACTCGTTCTACCGAACGGCCAGCGAGCCGGCCCGCTGCCAACCCGCCTGCGGATACGGCCTGGGATGAGGATCGACCGTTCTAGCCGATGCTATGACAGCCTCCATGCAGCGAGTGTCCGTCGCATTCTTTCACATCGTCACCCAGAGTGGCCAAGATCTCGGCTGGGTTGGCTACTGCGAGCATCTGGATGAGGCAATGGTCCCGGCTGTCCTGCATATGGGCGGCGAAGACGGGGCGAAGAGGCGTGCTGAGACGGATCCACCGAAGCCGCTTTCCTTTCATGGAGGCGAAGTATTTGCCCCCGTCTCATGGATGCTCAAAGGCCTCCGTGACGAAACGTTTGTCCCTGTCGTCAAGGCCATGGACCACGCGGCCCGAGCAGCCTTTGCCGACAGCAAGACAACGGGTGCGCGACCGGCAACACCGGGTCCCCGTGCCTAACGCTATCTCAAATCAAGCAACCCTTCTATGGAGAGCGAATCATGAAGAAAACCATGTTTGCCGTAAGCCTGGCTCTGGCCGCTGCCCTTGCCGGCTGCACGACGACCGGCTCCAACAACACCATCACGGACCAATCTAAGGTCGCCATGATCAAGCCTGGCGTTACCACCACGAAGGATGTGGAACGCATCTTTGGCCGCCCCAGCAACGTGCAGTACCTCGAGAAGGGCGAGCAGATCTGGTCGTACCAGAACGTCAGCACTGGGGCTCTCGCCTACATTCCGTTCGCCAACATGATGGGCAACAGCATGAAGGAATCGACGCTGGTCTTCCGCTTCACCGGAAAGGGCGTGGTGAAGGAATTCCAGCAAGCCGAGAACCGCCTGTAAGGAGACCGAATTGGGGGGTGTCGTTGAGGTACTGCACGTAGACGCTGCTGCCCTCCCCGGAGACGAGATCGCCGCCGCCCCTGCAGAGATGAGCCCTCAGGGCTTGCTACCCCCCCGCGGCCTGCTCTTTTCGGCGTCGCCCGTGGCCGCGCTCAGGGCGGTAGGGGGTGGGTGATCCGCGGTTTTGGCCTGGATATGAGCGCGCACCTCTTTTAACTCGGCCTGTGCCCCGGCAGCCAAGCCGACCGCCTCGGTCAGTTTGTCG
>NZ_SMNY01000088.1:0-1429 GCF_004353535.1 Cupriavidus sp. L7L | reverse complement strand
GGCGTGACTTCAGCCGAAATCGGAAGGTTATCGCAGCCAACGATCGAAAGCTGATCAGGCACTTTGAGGTTTAGCGCTGTTGCCTCGAACAGACAACCGAGCGCTAACACGTCATTGCCACAAAAGACCGCCGTAGGCCTGGTCGATGCCTCGCGAAGTATGTTTCGCAGTCCGGTACGGCCTCCAGCAAACGAGTAGGGCTGCTCGCAGGCCGCGCCGGGGATGATTTCGGCACGCAAAGCTCGCAAAGTACTGACGAAGCCTTCGGTGCGTAATCGTGCGCGATCGTTGTTCCGCGAGATACCGGAAATCATGCCGAAGTGCCGATGCCCAAGATCAAACAGGTATCTGGCCGCGAGCGCTCCGATCTCAAAGTTATCGAACCCGATGCAGGGGTACTCGTTCGACAACGCCCACGTGATGATAGTCCGCGTGCCGGATTGCCGTAGGACTGAGAGCGTTTCAGGAGCGTGGTCGGCGCCGACCAGAACCATGGCATCGACGGCGCGCTCTGACAATGCGCGGACGACATCCATCTCGGTCTGAGAGTCGTAGTTGTGGGAGCCCAGGAGGAGTTGGTAGCCGTTCGCGGCCAACACACCCTGCATCCCCTGGATGGCATGCGAGAAGATGGCGTTGTCCAGAGTAGGCACAACGGCTGCGATTGTTCGGGATCGACCAGAAGCCAACGTCCGTGCAGAAGCGTCCGGGACATATCCGAGTGCTTGAATTGCATGTCGCACGCGCGCCAAAGTATCTTCACGCACCAACGAAGGTGAGGAGAGTGTCCGCGAGACTGTCGCCATGGAGACGCCGGCCAGCCTCGCTACATCTTCAAGTTTCGTTTTAGGCACTTTCATTGCTCTCCGTCCCAGTGCCTTATTGTCGCCGATCTGTGAGGGGTGCTGCAGCGACTACAGCTGGCGCGAGTACACCCCTCGGGGAAAACCCTTCCTTGCGGTCCGCAGTGAACGGACTATCCTCTGATGAAAGCGCTTTCATTCGAGGCCGACCCACATTTGGGGGGTGTGTACATAAAAATGAAAGCGCTTACATTTATGTCTCCAACTTGAGGACCTGCAGAAATGATCTCGTATCTGAAAAAAGCGGAAAAGACGCCCCAGAGCGAAACGGCGACAGCACAGAAGGTCGTGACAGAGATGCTTGCCGAGATCCAGGCGCGCGGAGAAGACGCCGTGCGTCAGTACGCCAAACAACTCGACGGCTGGAGTGGCGATATCGTCCTTACGCCCGCTCAGATCCGGGAGCAGACTAAGGACGTGCCGGCGGCCGTGCGCGCCGATATTGACTTCGCCATTCGGCAGGTCACCGATTTCGCCTTGGCGCAGCGCGAATCCCTGAAAGAGTTCTCCTTGGAACTGCATCCGGGCGTCACCGCGGGACAACGGGTGCTGCCAGTCAATGTGGT
>NZ_SMNY01000087.1:0-914 GCF_004353535.1 Cupriavidus sp. L7L | reverse complement strand
TGAGGTAGCCTGATCGAGGCGGACACGCTTGGTCCTTAGATTAAGATCGTGGATCAGGAGTGTGCACAGATGAGCAAGGCAAGACAGACGTACGGGGAAGAGTTTCAGGCAGAGGCCGTGAGACTGGTGCTGGAGCAGGGACTGACGCTGCAGTCGGCCGCGCAGCGCCTGGGGATTCCGAAGGGCACGTTGACGAATTGGGTGTCGAAAGCCAAGGCGCCTGGAACAGCAGCGGCACCAGGAGGCGTGACAGTGGCAGAGTTGGCGGCGGAGAATGCGAGGCTGCGCAAGGAGTTGGCCGAGGCGAGGCTGGAGCGCGATATTGTAAAAAAAGCCGCAGCGTACTTCGCCAGGGAATCACTGCCCGGTACGCGTTCGTGAGTCAATGGCGAGAAGTGTATCCGGTGAAGTTGATGTGCCGGGTATTGGGGGTCTCGCGCAGTGGCTACTACGACTGGACACACAGACCTTATGGGCTCAGTCCGGAACAGGAGCGGCTGCGTCTGGCGATCCGGGCAGCCCACAAGCGCACGCGTCAGACGTACGGTACGCGGCGCCTGCAGCGCGAGCTGGCTGGCGATGGATTCGTGGTCGGCCGTGATCGGCTAGCCAGACTGCGCAACGAGATGGGGATTCGGTGTCGGCAAAAGCGTCGATTCGTAGCGACAACGCGCTCGGCACATAATCTGCCAGTGGCGCCCAACCTACTGGAGCAGAAATTTGAAGCCGACAGGCCAAACGCCGCGTGGGTGACTGACATCACGTATATCGCGACCGATGAGGGGTGGTTGTACCTGGCAGGAATCAAGGATCTGTACACGTGCGAGATCGTGGGCTACGCGATGGGGCCCAGAATGACACAAGAATTGGTGGGCGAGGCGCTGTTCCGGGCGGTGCGCAGCAAGCGGCCACGG
>NZ_SMNY01000086.1:0-10585 GCF_004353535.1 Cupriavidus sp. L7L | reverse complement strand
AAACCGCTTGAGCAACTCCTTGGCGCGCCGATCCCGCCGCGGATCACCTAGATCCAGGCTCTCAAATTCCTCGTCCACCCATGCCCCCGACTCGTTGCCCATCGCTGCTAAAAACTCGACAGTAAACGCGAGTCAGGCGAAGTTAACAACCCCTTACCTCGAAATTTCCACGGCCTCAGGCTCCATGCCCCACGGTGGAGACGGTACTACTTCTGTATAAGGAGATGGCCTCAACGGGCGTCGGTTTGCACAAACTTGTTCCCGGTTTTTGCAGAATTTTGTTCCTGGCCCCATGGGCCAGACCAAAGAGCGCCGCGGAAAGGAGGCCTGACCCGTGACGGCCGCCCTTCCAGCCTCACCGGCGTGCCGCCGGCTTGGCACCGTGAGCGCGCGGGGCGCGCACGGGGCCCCTGACGGGCGTGCGTCCGCGTCTTCGCAAGCCGCAGCGGGCCAGGCAGCGACTGACCGATCCGTTGGGAAAGGAACAAAATTACGCAAAACGTCGACTGGAGGAACAATATTCTGCAAAATTTCTTTGCATAAAATTGTTCCCGGTGCCTCGGCGGGCGACCAGCAGGAACAAAATTGTGCAAACCAACGTTCCCACAGTCGAGCAACTGATTTCCCCGGGTTTTTGCAGCATTCTGTACGGCTAAACTTCAATTTTCAAGCTGCCCGCCCGTTGAAAAACCCCATTAAGCTCGTTTCCGGCGTCTACAACTATTTTTGATATTTGATTTAAAACCTCTTTCAAAAATATCTCAACTTCGCGCTCCTCATAATAATTTCCATCGTACTCAAATTGTTGAAATTTCAATGAAAATTGCTCTGAAGCACCGGAGGTCATGTCAAGCCAAAGACCTGGCTTCACAAGGCTGCGGTGCTTGCTATGGTTTGCGAGTGCGTCTAGATATGCGTGGTGGTCATGAGTGACAATTGAATTCAGCGCCTCCGATAGCAATTGATAACCTGCAAAATTCTGAAGTTTATTTCTAACCGAACTTACCCTCACCCTACGCTCTGGGATAGAATCCGAGCTTAAGTTGATTCCAAGAGAATAGTAAATGGCATGGGCAAGAATATCCGAAACAGCATGCAAACTTTGCACGCACGCTACTACGTGAGCCCCGATTTTCCCGAGCGCAAAATCAAATTCACGCTGACTCTCTTGAGATTTACCCCCAAAAAGCGCAACTAGCTTGCTTTCTCCAGAAGAAGGTGTAATCTCTTTCTCGAGAATTTCTTTTATCTCATAGTAGTGGAATCGCGCATATTCGCAACGATCAATTACCGAGCCAAGGCATTCTTGTGCTTTCTCAAACTGATTTCCATTTTCGAATTTACGACGCAAGAGTTCGCGCGTTTGTTTAAGATTCCAAGTTGTCATGTCGTGACCATTTACTGAAACATGCCCCCCCACGCTAGCGCACATCTGCGCCCTATAAGAGAAGCTTCGATAATCATTGACTATGGTTTTGCGCTCTCTCTTCGACCGTTCGCGGGTGAGGGCAAAGCAAGCCCTCATATTAGCTCGTAGTCCTAGTTCTGGTGCAGTCCATAACGGCAGCAACTGTCCGGTGCAATGCTCAATCGGGAAGCGATAGACGCCTCGCAGTTAAGGCCCCAACCTCGTTGGCGCGATGCGCCCGGACAATTCAGACTGGGCAGGGGCTGCCGCCGGCTCAGCTGTTCGCATCAGCCTGCCAACGCGCGCTGGCGACGATCAGCCGCAGCCTGATCGCAGACTACCGGCTCGGTATGCGCTGAGTATGCTTACCGGCTACAAGCTAAGCCAGATGCGAGCGCAGCTCGCATCTGAGGTACTTGCATCGCTATTCAAGCTGGTTAGCTCATCGAGCAGTTGCAGGTACTGCGTGCCCAGTGTGCCCCAAAGCGGTCAACCTCGCTCCGTAGTTAAGCGTGGTCGCAGATCAAGAACTTTGGCTGCAAGACGTATTTGTCCTCCCATGTTGGAGACGATCCTAGCAGCTTCGGCATTTAACATTGCTTCGAGTCCCTTGACGTCCAGCGTGTCACCTGTCTCCGGATGCTCCCACTTCCTATTTGTAGCGACGGTAACCACCAAACAACCAGCGCGGCAGCTATCAGCAGCCATATACTTGGTAACAAGCTGATTTCTGAGTGTGTCGCGAAGAACGCGGCCTGACCATCCGTTCTCGCCGATTTTCAGTTCGATTGTTGCTTGCTGTCCAAGTGTCGTTGCGCGAAGACGTATATCAGTTTCCTTTTCGTCGGCTGTCACAGCCTCTTGATCAACCGTATAGGCCTGGTTTGCGGCATGACGTAGCTGCAGCGCAATGACCTGACGCATAACTTTCTCGTCTCTGATCATTTCCCAGGATGCGCGCGGGGATACGTCCTGTAGTAGCAAGTCGTCGAGGTCATCCAGACGGTCTAGCAAGAGCGCGAACATCTCTTCACGGGTCGCCGGTGGCGCCTCTCCGTATCGGTCGATTGCTGCGACATCGGCTTCGCTCAATACCGCCTCGTCCATCTCCTCGGCTGCCTTCTCCTTGGCAAGTAGCGCAAGCCGGTCACGGAAATTGACAAACAAAGGGTCATCAGCCATCTCGAGCTTGATTGCCCACGCATCAGGCCCTTTCGAGTCCACGATCGTCTTCAGCAGTGCATGTCTTGCATCCTGTGCATCATCGCGAGGTCCCGGAGTGTAAGTCCCTTCATGCTCCACATCGTCGGACGGGCGGATATAGCGAAAGGCCAGCCGTACAAGACGCAAAAGCAACGCAGGCGTGAACTCGGGTTGGGTGAGATCGACGACAAAATTGCCACGTCGCTCGCCAAACAAGTTGGCGAACCACGTAACGGCTGGACCATTCTGAGCGGGCTCCCAGCTAGCCAGCTTGCGCTCGAAGATGTCGGTACCTATGTTAGGATCCAACCTCATCAAAATGGACAGCCAAGAACGGTCTAAGCGCTCGTCACCAGCTGCTTGAACCTGCTCGTGAGCTAAGGAAAGTAGGTGGGATCGCTTCGAATCCCCGCCGTGGGTAAGTAGAATTTCAAGCACGCGCTGAAGGCGAGCATTGGTGGCAACAACATCTTCATGCTCTCTCAAACGGCTAGCATTTGCGTCGAGCCACGAAGCCAACCGAGGCACAAAGAGGCTTATGACTATGCTAGGTGCATGGCTTACAGCTTGCAGAAGAATGGCAAACGAATTCGGCGCGGCCATCTCATTGAGCTCTTCTTCTAGATCCGGACCAAGCGTGCGTTCCACCGCGGATGGATGCACAGCCGCCACCTGTTCAAGCCACGCGGGGAATCCATTGAGTTCGATCGCCGCGTAGCGAGTTGCCAGTTCAGCCTCTTCGAACGATAGCTGGCGAGCCCAGCCCGCATCCTCCGCTTCGGCGGCAATTGCCGCCAGGCCAAGCTGCCAACGAATGAGGAAGACGCCCTTTTCACCAATACCGCGCTCCACTCGCAGGGACGGGCAATCCTTTCGCCAAACGGAGCGCATGCCTGCCCGCAAACGGTCCACAACGTCCTTGCCAAAACAGCGCTCCAGGAATCGTCGATTCCAGCCGGATGATCTGCTTTCATTGCCCGACCTCTGCATTGCCTGCCATAGATTCCAAACGGTCTTATCAACCTGATCCGGACTGAATGCGGCTTCCGGGTGTTCTGATATCTCTTGCCAGAACGCGACCCATTCTGCGTGGTGCTTGGCGTCACGCAACTCCGCGGATTTTCGCTGACGACTGATCTTGGCCTCAAGCTTCACCTGTTCAGAATTGACCGGCTTGGGCTTCAGTTGGTCGTCGATCTGTTCAAGTAACTCCGGGGAGTCTGCGACATACTGCCTAAGATTTTCAACATGGTCCTGCCATTTTCCGGTTCCATCCCAGATGCTACGCGTCAAGGCCTCAAGCACCATAGCTCGCTCGGGGAGTGGCCGATTGTGGTCTGAGAGACTCCGCTTCATCCATGCGCCGTCATGCTCGAAATTCAAATCCAGTGGGCCGTGATACGACACCTCGAATAGACGGCTCCATGCTGTCTCTTGCGGGTGTAATGCCTGGGCAAAGGCATCACAGGACCAGAACGCAGACTCCCGCACCGAGTCAGGCATGTCGCGAAAAGCTTCTCGCAACGTCTGTGATGGCTTGTCTGACAGCTCTTCCTCGCGCGCCAGACGAAGCGCGATCACCGCCGATCTAATGATTTGGATATCGGTATGTCCCGCTTTGATCAGACGCAAGCAGACCGCAGAAAGTGCTTGAACGAGGTGGGGCCGCTTACTTACCGAGTGGGGCCACCGATCTCGCCAAACAAGGTCTTCGGTAACGAGTTCGGTTAGTCCAGCGCATAACGTGCGAAAATAGTCGGAATTTAGCGGCGCTGCAGCAATGTCCAGTGGCAGCACCCATTCGAGTTCTCCAGTGGAGCGCTGAGACTGCTGCGTGCGCTCAAGGACTCGGCAGAGCCTGTCGACCGAAATATGACGTGGAAACAGCTGGTTGATGGCGCGTCGAACAAGCGCCTGATGCCAGTGATGAGGTTCCAGCTCCAAGGATCGGGTGACACCCTCGAGCCGGGAATCATCGAGCCCGACTAAGGCCCGTATTGCATCCGCCCTCTCCCCACGCTCTGCAGCACTATCCATGGCAATCTCGTATGCAAGATCAGCACAATCATGTATCGGCCCTGACGCAATCAGATCGAGCATAAGTTCGCGGACCTCAGGATTCTCGATTCCCGCTTTCCATAAATGCCGGATTTCACTTCCAAGAACGGCCGATCCGAAGCGCTCCACCTGGACGCGAGGCACATGCATCCCTCGCCATCCACCTTGACCATATCTCCGCACGTATATGCGCAGCGCCTCAATGCGCTGATCAGCCGTGAGCCGCTCGGGATCGGCGTGATTGAGCAATAGCTCCGGCTCGCGATCACACACCTCGGCATAGATGCTAGGCTGTGATCCCGCAAGCCAAGCTGCCACGGGACGCATTGTTGGCTTGACAACCATTACGCCTTGCGGTGTGTTCGCAAAAAGCAATCGCTTAACAGACCTCATCGGCATGCCACGGGAAAGCGTTTCCTCAAGGCGGCACGCCGCGAGATACTCGATCACCGAACGATGATGGAATCGAACTCGACCATAGCTCGCGAAGCCGAACAGCGCCCGCTCAATCAGTGTGCGCCGTTCATCGGCAGTCCAGTCATGCAGGACAGTGGCAGGGTCCAACGAAGTTCCCGGTTCACCATATCTGTCCGACTCGACACTGTGTCGAATTGTGAGCCTGCGGGTAAGTAGCGCGGCGAGCGCCAAGCGACTAGCGCCGGTCAATGCCTTGTCCGGAGAGAGCGGTGCCGATTCCCGCCGCTCAGTACGCGGCCTGAGCTTTACTTCTATGTTGTGGGCGATCTGCTCGCGGTGTGTCCGAATACGACGGAAGTCTCGCCAGTCCGCACAGAGCTCCACGAGATCCTGTGGGCGTCTTGCGAAATCTTCGGCGTTGCGGCGCAGAATATCCGCAAGAAGTATTTCTGGATCATCGACGCTTTCGATTGCGGCCATGTCTTTGATCTGTTCATCCGACAGTGGCATGAGAGTAACGGTGCGCCACGGCGAAGGATTCTTAGCGTCCGAGTTCCGAATCTCGTCTTGGTGACGGCCCATGGCGATATCGGCAAAGACATCTGCACTAGCGTCGAGATCGACGGGATCAGGAACGGGGAGATGCTTGCGTATCATCTCTTGATCCACAGGAATCGGTCGCGTGGTAATCACTACGCGCACGCGACGAAGTTGACCAGCGACTACTTTTCCCAGCCGCTTAAGAGCCGTTTCGAAAGATCCGAGCGTCAGCTTCAGTTCATCGATAGAATCAAGAAAAAAGGTGGCCACTTCGGACTGTGCGGTAAGCCATGCGTCAAGCCGTGTCTCTTCGTCCGCCGACAACAAGTCACGCAGGCCGCATACGGCGAGTTCCGCGAGGTCGAGATAGAAGGCTGGCTCGCCGTTGTCCCAAAGTACTCGTTGTTGTGAACGGCACTCATAGGTCTTGCCAGTCCCCGCCTCGGAGATGACCAATATTCGCTGCGATTTGAGCAGATCATCCCAATGGATGGCACCACCGGACAGGCGCATTTGCGCAAGCAGGGAAGTCCGCTCGACTTCCGCGATTCCCTCGGATGAAATATTGCAGAACGTCCGATTGATGCGCTTAACTTGGTTTTTGGGTAGTGCCATAATAGAGAATTTTCCGAAAATACCGTTATATCTTCATCACTAGCTTCGAGACGCAACCCGTCGACAAGCATCTCAATACCGATTTTTGCAACTCCGTGTCATCGACCCACCTTCATCTGACGGAAGAAGCGTGCCCCCCACTCACCGTTACACGGAAGAACGCATTCAACAGTCTCCCTGCATAATGTCTCGTGACGCACGACGGCGCTAGCAGTTGCGGAATGGACTACCCAATGTCAGCTTCGTGGAGCTATTGACCTTTTTGATTAGCACGGGAGCGGCTCGCGTCGCAAGAAGCAGGGCTCTCTGAAGCGGCTGCTGGCTATCCGCCCCGGAGAACTCCACGCTCTGCCCCGCCTTGACCACCCGCCGTAGCCAATCGGCATCTCGTCCTGTCCGTCCCAGCTCATTCCCTGGGCGTTGCGATTGCAGACCGTCGCCGGCGGAGGCGACGGCGTCGGGTCGAAGCATCCCGCCGCATCCAACTCCGCCATGGTCAGCCCATAGTCGGCCGTCTGGCTCTGGATCCAGCGGATCGCCGCCGCCCGCTCAGTTTTTGCTGCCATGGCTGTCGTCACTGCTGTCGCTGCCGTCATACGGGTGGGAGGCGGCTGTCGGCGCGCCCTGCTGTTCGTCCAGTTTTGCGCTTGGCGCCTCCTTGTCGGTCGGCGCCGGTCCGCCGGCCTTGCGCCGCCGCCCGCCACCACCTTCCCCCCGCCCGGGTGGCGCCACCCGCAATTCTGCCAGTAGCTGGCGCGCCACGCCGCGTCGGCCTCGGCCAGTTCGGCCCGGCGTTGCGCCGCACCCAGCTCCGCCTGCACCGCGTCCAGGTCGTGAGCCGCTTTCCGCTGCGCCTGCTCGGCGCTCGCGAGCCGATTGCCGAGCGTTTGACCCTGCGCTCCAGTTCGCGCAGGCTCAAACGCTCGCTGTCGTCGGCCCGCTCTTGGGCGGGGGTCACCTGCACGCGGGCGCGCTCGAGCTCAGTCGAGAATTGGGTGCGCAGTTCCGCCAGTTGCCGCCCGGTGGCGTCCAGTTCCGCCCGCCCCGCTTCCAGCCGCACCTGCGTCGCCGCGTGCGCCTGGCGCGCCTCGGCCAGCTGCGCCGAGAGGGCCGACAAAACCTGATGCAATGGGCTCCCCATGCCGATAGCGGTTATCGTAGTTCACGATGAAGTGCCGATTGTTGTCGAGATAGACAATGAACTCCTCGAGCTTGCCGAGGAGTTTTGCCTTCGGGGCTGGCCTCAGCTTCCAGATCCCAGCCAAGGCTTTCCAGTCGGCGCAACGCCGGATAGGCGCAGCCGTGCCACAGGTGCCATTTGGCACCATGCAGCGCCTTGATCAATGCCGCGTTGGTCGGGCCCTCGAAGGGTACCGGCCGGTCCTTGATCATCTGTTCGAGATTCTGTACCCGCTTAGCGATGGAACCAATCGAGAACGTACTCACCGCGGTCACCAAAGCCGAGTTGGGCAAACCGTACGGTATCCCCGCCGTCCGACTGAAGGTGACCGGCTGACTGGGTTGCACACCTTCTCGTAGCAGGAAGTTCCACATGCGATCGGCCGGTCGGCGCTTCAGCTTGTGCACGTAGGCAAAACCATGCCCGCCATCCTGATCCCGCAGGGACTTCCCGACGATCACTTCAAACCAGCCATCCTGACGGCACCGATGGCTGCCCCGCCGAAGGTAGCCGCCGTCAATGCCGATGCAGCGGATCGGAGTGGCTCCGGGATCTCGGGCATACCGACGCTCGCGGTCACCTCCGCCTGCTGCCGTGCGTCGGTGGCCTGTTCCGCATGCAGCCTGCCGCCGACCTAGTCAGGGGCGGACTTGTTCGGAAGAGTCTATAAGTGAGGAAGGCCCTTTCGTTTGCTTCGCCGCCCGGCATTCGATTCCGTCTTCTGAAACTTGCCGGTCGTTCGACCTTATTAGCGGCGACATTGGGCGACTTTGGCCTCATTTCGGAAAAAAGTGTCAAATTTAGGATGTCAATGTAAAATCTGGTTACATTCTTTCAAAAATGGAGGCCTTGCTACCGCGTGAGGTCGAATGGGCCTCCGCGACTGGTTTGATAGGCTAGCATTGAAAACGAGAAGACGATTAATGAACCGCGTCCATGGGCTGCCAGAAAAATTTTCGCTCTCTAAGCTTTCGGTCTTTAACTTTGGCGAGCCAGACGGTAAGGATGATCCGCTGCTTGAGACCTGCATGTTGCAGATCACCCCGGTTGTTGAGTTCCTTGAAGAGAGCAAATCCATCGTCGTCGGTGACAGGGGAACGGGAAAAACGGCACTGTTTCGCCTACTTACCGCACGGAAGCTTGAGTTCAAGTCGACCGGCAAGTTGACGCAGTTCTACGTCCCAATCGATGAAGAACTCGCATATAAAACTTTGAAGGAACATGTCACGACTCAGGTGCGAGACCCGGTAAATACGTTAGACGCGCCGCATCGAATTGTGTGGGAAATATTTTTACTCAGTAGGTGCCTGGAGTCGCTTGGCGTCCAATTCGGAGAAGATAGAGATTTCATCACTCTGCGAGACGGATTCTTTCGAATTCTCGGAAAAACACCCGAGCAAAAACTCGGCATCGTCGATCTGTTCAAAAATACAAAAAAGACCGTAGGAGTAAAGCTAGAAGGCGGCCATCTTGGCTTGGTTATACCCAACTTTTATACTACGGTTGAACCAATAACAAGCCCCGCCAGCGGCGAGATTGATGAAAGCCAACTCATTGACGTTCCGCATATAAAGGCAGAGCTCAATGCATTTCTTAAGCAAAAGAAAAGCATTGCGTATCTTCTCGTCGATAAAATCGACGAATTCGTTGCGGGCGATGAATACGAAACACAAAAAGCCATCCTTCAGGCACTTCTGCACTGCTGGCGTGACTATCAGTCCTACCCGAATTTGAAGCCAAAACTTTTCTTGCGACGCGATCTTTTCGAGCGTTTGGATTTTTCCGCGATTGGACGGGATAAAATTGATCCAAAGAAAACGGAATTACGATGGTCGGAGGAGGATATTCGCCAATTCATGGCAATGCGAATATTTCATAATTTTGCTGAAGTACTTGGCCGGCGAACTTTGAAGTTTCAGTATGACGCGGAATCGCTTCGCTTGGACAAGAGACTTCTTAGGTCTCTTAATGCAGACGTATATCAAGAAGAAAGCAAATTCTCCATCCTCAGATTTGCGAAGATGGCTGTACTGCGCGTCAGAATGAGACTTAATTTAAGCAAAAGAGACGAGTACGATGCGCGGAACACTAATATGCAGGATGTGATTTTTCAAGCGCTGATCATGTCTATTTTTCCACGGAAAGTGAATCACTTTGCGAAAGGTGGCAAGGTGATGAACATTGAACTTTCCGAGTATTTGGCTACGCACTTCCACTTCGCAAGTGGGAATACAACTCCACGGGTGATGTTGCAATTTTTGAATTCATGTGTAGCGAAAGCGCGCGAATATTACCGAGGAAATCCGGATCAGTCTGTCACTCTCAATGAGAAAGGCGAGTATCCTCTTATTCTTCGAGACCAAGTCTCTTCGGCATACGATGAAACCAGGGCTATATGTCTGAATACAATTATCGGCTTGAGCGAGGAATTTAAGCGACCTGCTTTGCTTTTTATGCAAGCAATTTCAAAATCGAAGAATTCCATGCAATTTACATCTAACGATGTAAAGAAACACATTGGAAAGATGCTTGCTGCGAAAGGAGAGCTCGACGACCGATTAGGGCATTTCCTTGCATTTTATGAGCATGCCGGGCTATTTCGGTGCATCAATCGTGCTCAAGTTCTCTCCCAGCGCACGTATGAATTCCCGGTCATCTTCCAGCAGATACGTCCCCTCGAGATTTGATTCTAAATTCACAGCCGGTACGTGATTTCAAGCGCAGGCCCAGAAGGGGGCTTGAGACACGACCGGGCCAATACTTGAGCAGCCAGCTCGCCGACGAGCAGCACGAAGGTCGCTGGCTGATCCCTGCCTTCGCTCTGGCGTGGCGCTGCCCGACCGCACCCCTGCCTGGCCATGCTTACTTGACGGCGCGTGGACTCTGGTGGTGGATTTCCGTGGGAGGAGACCGCGCCAAACCGGGGGCTGACTAAGCCGAGCTTTGGCACGCGGCGCGCATAATGCTTTGATTTCTCACGGTTATGTGCGCGCGAGCGAGTCAATTACTGGGTACAGGCGACGGGGCTGACGTTGAGCAGGCGGAAGGCCTTTTCTTGAACTGGGGTCGGCCGCGTGATCATGACGATCTTTGCTTGCGGGTTCAGGGGGGTGTGACAGACGTTGTACGCGAGCGTGGCCAGATCATCGAGCAACGTACGGAAG
>NZ_SMNY01000085.1:0-3044 GCF_004353535.1 Cupriavidus sp. L7L | reverse complement strand
ACAAGTTGAGATACATCTCTGTCAACGGTGATCCGTCCTCCTGAAACCTTAGCTTCTCTGCCACTTGAAGCGCCATGGATTCGACGGGAGCTATACGCCGTTCTTGCGGCACGCGTTCGAGTGAACTACGTAGATGACGCGCGAGCCGGTCCTGCAACATCGCGCCATATTGGATTGGAAAGAGCGCTAGACGTAGTGTCTTGACCAAATCGACGCCAAGCTTGCTGGCCTCCTTCAAGGTGTCGGCGACCGCATCGCTATAGACTTCTTTGACTACCTCCGAAGGTACCAATTTGATCAATTCGTTCGTGTCCATTCTCGTATCTATCCTTCTGAGATCAGTTTTAGAACTGCGGCCATATCAACTCCAAACCGTTCGCGATTGCTTGGATCAAGATCAATCATGAACATCTCATCCCACACACGTTGCATCTCATCCGAAGATCGGAACAGGGGTAACGCTATCAATCGACGTTCTATTTCGGCTGCTGCCAACTGCCCTTCTGCCAGCAATCGCTGTCGCAGCCTCTCTACCCGCCGCCGCTGTTCGTCAGGACGCCTCGAGATGATGAGGCGCTTCATCAATGCCTCAAAGGCAAGCACCACGAATGGCTCCCATTCAAATGCAACTGTCGTGGCCTCTTGAGACGCGCTTGCCGCTATGGCCTTAAGCGTGGGATCATGATCCATCCAGCGCCTATAAAACTCCTTGGTCCCTTGAAGCAAATTGGTTGGCGTCACTTCGGCATCAGGGCCAACCAGCGCAACGGCAGGGGCACGGGGTCCTTGACAGAATGCTTTGATCCCAGCGAAACCAGTACAGGCTGCGACCATGACCACCAGATTGCAATGCGACACCAGATTCAGCTGTTGCAAAGGGATGGTCAACTCATCCCAGCTTAGCAATTCTCGCCCTCCGGTACCGTCCGGTCCTTCGAGGCCGGTGTCGTCACCATGGGCTTCGAGATGGAGAACTGGGATCATTCCGGTTTGCTGCGTGCGCGCGGTTGCGCAGTCAATTGCCGCGATGACTTCGGCCTTGTTCTTGCAAGAGCGGTATGCAGACCAGCCCGGTCGGCGCTCCTCCATCCACTCGTGCAGAAGTCGCCCAGTACATTTCTCATCGGGATGCAGCCACTCGACAATCCAAACGTTGGTCGCTCGGATTGTCGCTACTGCGGGGGGGCCAGGTAGCCTCTCGAGGAGTTCCTGTTCCGCATCTGTGAGATCGTCGTCTTTCACACCCTCACCTCCATCCCTATCCCTTGGCTTCCGAATGATCGCTCGCCGTCAATGGACGGTGAGGGTACGCACGAAGAGTTCCGCCCATTTCAGCGCATCGAACACCAGCGGTTTTAGGATGGGCTTGGTGCCATGCACGTCGCCCATCTTTGAGCGTAGGACCTGCATGACGTAGGCGCCCTGGTTCAAGGCTCCCTTGAAATTCTGTAAGAACGGCTTGAGGGTGCCGTCATCCCAGCCCAGCGCGCGCAAGGGGGCGTCAAAGTTAGCCACAGCCCCGAGTGCGACGTTGCATCCCTCTTGGAACGAGGCCTTGTTGGGGTCTCCCAGGCCGTGCTGGCGGTAGACGAGCGCCACCGCGCTGTCCACCGCACCGCAGGCGGCCGAGATCGCGCCGCCCAAGTCACCGTCCCGGAAGCGCTGTGCGGCCTTCACCAAATCAGCGCGAGGGATTTCCGGCAACGCGCCCAACTCGGCGGGGTCAAACAGTTCCAGCGGAATGAGCCGGTTATCGGCAAGACCCCAGCCGTGCCGTCTGAGGTCATCTGCCAATGCAGGCTGCAGCTCGGGCACCCGGCGAAGCAATTCCTCGGCAACTAGGACAACGCTGTGTCGGCGCTGCTCGGGCATCATCCTGCCAAGTTCGCCTTCGATGGCCGCCATCAGCTGGCCCTTGGTAGCGCCGTTCTGCTGCTTCTGCACCAGTTGCGCCAGCGCAGGCGCGTACAGGTTCACACCGCCCAACCCGACGATGTCCTTGATAGTGTCGAAGCTCTGGGCCCGCAGGTGAGCATGGAGCGTGCCCCATGCGGCTTCCAGCGTTGGTATCGTCGTCATCGCGTTTTCTCCTTGTTGGACTGCGCTCTGGACCAGTCCGAATCGGCCATTTTATGTCGGGGGCGCAGCGCCGCCGTTCCCAGCACTAGCTACACAAGACCTAGACTTACTTAGAGCGCACGTGCTAGAACCTCCAGAGTGTTCAGATTGGGGTGGCCCCATAGGTGCGTTGGAGGCGTATCCACGTCGATTTGGAGACCTGAAACGCGTTATCGGCGCGCATGGTCGCGATTATCCGCAGTTCACCCAATATGCCCCGCGCTCCGTCCTCCACGACGATTAACACTTCATTGCTGGCGACAAATCGGATCCAAAGTGAGCCGTCAGGGGTTTTGAAACGCGTCGCGTCTGCCGGCACAGTTCGTACGAGCTGTGCAACGGGAGACCGGCCGGCACGCTTCGCCTCTTCACGCTCGGCGTATTCGCGCACCTGCTCCTGGAACGCTGTCTCGCACTCCTGCTCGAGTCGCTCGCGCTCTAGATCGAGCTTTCCGTTGACCAGCCACTGCTTTCGGGAATCATCACCGAAAAGGATTGCCGCGAGATCGCCGACGGTCTCAGGCCGGTCCCGTGTCAGGTCAATTTCGACCGCTGCATACCCACGTGCTGTCAGTTGCGCCCGCTTTTCGCTGCTGACCTTGTTTCGAACGGCGATCTCGACCAATAGACGGCGCTCTCCGACCCCCAGAACAATGTCCGGGCGATGCTTGACGAGGATGTTTTCGAGCCCCACCGAATCCGGTCTTACGATCGCCGCGGCGCTCTTCGTCTCTTGCACGATTGGCCGGATGGGGCCTTCGCGACGCACGACTACGTGGCGTGGAGGCACCACAAACACGCCCCCTCTAGCGATGAGGTATTTGGCGACGTGATGAAGGATCGCCTCATGTGCCCACCGGCACTCAGCGCCGGAATCATGGGCAAAGGAGTGAGCCAGGATCTCCCCATGCCGAGCTATCAATGGT
>NZ_SMNY01000084.1:0-1670 GCF_004353535.1 Cupriavidus sp. L7L | reverse complement strand
GTACGTGCGGGCTTTGAGGATGCGAAAGGCAACCTGATGGGCGCCATCGAACGCGCGGTGATCGGCAAGACCGGCAAGGAAGTCACAGCGGTCTTTGCCAACGCACCAGGGCCATTGGAGTTGTTGCCGAGCGCTTCTTATCCGCGGGGCTGGCTGCGTGTCCAGACCAGCGAGTACCGGCAGGTGATGGCGTTGCCGATTGCTTCGGACGAGCCGCTCAAGACTTATGTGAGCGAATTGCAGCTGCACAAGAAGCTGGGAACGGCTAACCCTATTGCGCCTGTAGCCGTCGGAGACCCACTGTATGACATCTACACTCGAAATCCTCAGTTCTGGTGGCGATTGTTTAACCCTGATTGGGTTAATCCAGCGGAAAAAAAATACAATAAATCTGACCCCTACGCCAAGGCAAAGCAGCGAATCGCAGATGCTCAAGATTTTCACAAGGACATCAAGGATTTGTACCACCCGATCACCTACGCAAGCTATGGCGTAGATCCGTCGCAAAGATGCTTTGGCGCGATCACATACCGAGTGAACGCTACGGAGTTATCGAGATTTGGCGATCCACTGTCCTGGAAGATTGTCAGGGAAGATGGCGAAGGTCGCATAGTAGTACGGGCTGAAAATGGTCACTCCCTGCAACTCAGACTCGAGCCTCCCATTGATGCCGGCGATCAGACCGTTGCCAGCGACGCGTCTGCGTCGCGTATACGTGGAGCTATGGTGTTCCGGCAAACCGGATATGAGCATCAAAGCAGTTTCAACGATGACAAGGTTCTGGCGTCATTGTTGTATTCCATCGTCAAGATCGCCAATACGGCACCATGGTGGGCTCGATGAACTCTGGCGGGCGTCTCTGCATCGCCTGCCTGGCAGGACTCTTGTTGATGGCTTGTCAACCGTATTCCTACAAGGAGCGTGGTGTGCCGAACCAGGTTGAACTTTCACCGCGACTGCAATCTCTGTTTGCCCAAACTAAACTGGTTTGCTTTGGGCGATATGTCCTTGAAGTGCCGGTCGAATCAGATCTAATATTTGGACCGCAGGACTTCCCTGCCGAAATCCTTATCCATGTTGGCGCAGCGGGCCGAGCCAAGGATTTGGCGGAGGCCCATCGCAGCTCGGTACTTGCGCGCAACGATACTGCCGAAGTCACCTACTTCGGCCCGGGGCCAACAAGCCATAGTTTTGAAGTTCGATCATTTGAAAACAAGAATGCAAAAGCTTATGGCAACGAAGATGCACAAACCTTCGTTGTTTCCGGAAAGCATTTATATGAATGGTCTTATGGCGGAGAAGAGATTGCGCCGCTAGTTCGCGGCTTGCGCGCCCGCGACAACGCAGAAGTACCAAAGGACCCTGGCGTTTGCATCGACCACGGCTTTATCGCCGACAGCAGCGGCAGGTATCAGGAAATTCTCCGCGCAGGCATCGCCATTCCCAGCCTGCCGGACGTCAGCTTTTCAGTCGACTCCAACAAGCTGGCGAGCGTGGACGGTGCAAACGGCGAAGGGCTGCTTGCTTCCATCGCGGCGCAGAGAGCGGACCTGGGCAAGCGCTATCCGAAGCTGACTACCCTGCGCGAAGGCAAGCGCATTGTCGGCGTCTGGCAAGGAGAGGAGTCCCTGGTCCGCCGCGCGGACGGTACCCACGATTTCGAGTGGGAA
>NZ_SMNY01000083.1:0-5940 GCF_004353535.1 Cupriavidus sp. L7L | reverse complement strand
CGAGATTCGGGGGGCATACGTGCTCGCCAAGAAAGCTCGCCCGAAGACACCGGTCACACTCAATCAGATGATTCGGTTGGTTGCTTCCCTTGGTGGGTTCCTTGGGCGGAAGAGCGATGGCGAGCCCGGCGCTAAGACAATCTGGATCGGCATGCAGCGAACCATGGACGCCGCGCTCACCATTCAAGCACTACGGGAAGAGTCCTGACTTCCGTATAAGGAAATGCCTTTAGTGGGGATGAATGTACAGACAATTTCATCCGCCTGCCGGAAGTTTTGGAAGGAACATGTTCCTTTCGAAATTGCGAAAACTCGGGATTTGGACTCGCGATTCGATTCGATTCGCGCTGTGACCGCGCGCAGCTTGTCATGCATTGACTAGACGTGTAGAGTGCAGACACCTCTAGCGTCTTCGACGCATCGACTTGGCGGCCAGATTGCACTGACATTCCGCTTGGGCTACACAGGCCCACTTGGCGGTCCGCCCCGACTCCATTTCTTTCCGCACGCGAGCAGCGTTCTTTCGACATGCATGGCATGTCGCAAGCGCGTTGCCGTACAAGCGCGTCTCATTGGATTCCTTGTTCTTCCGAGCATCGAATAATCGCCTGGCATCCGTCCAGGAAATCCCTTTGACTGTTTCTCGTGAGAAACCATGGAATCCTTTGCCAATAACCTGATCAAGCGCCCGCTCAAGCTCTTCGCCTTTTGCATGGCGCTGTATCTGGCGTCTCAGTCTTTCATCGTCGGTGTGTTTATTGCCGTAGTCGCGTTCTTCTACTCGAAGGAGAAGACGCTGCAGTGGAGCAGGGCTGTACCGGCCGCGCCGAAGGTCTCGATGCCGGAGCACACCTCCATGCCGAAGCCTTCGCATGACCAACCCGCAGAACCTTCCGAGCGGAAGTACGAACGCTCGGCAGTGGTGACGCCAATTCGTCGTACCGGAACGCACGATCGTTCCTAGCCTCTAGCCGCCCAGTCTCCTGGGCGGCCCTATTCCACCTGTCACGGGTACCCGTTACCCGCCGGCAGGTGGGTCTCCGGGTGCCTGTCCGGAGACCATCATGGAATCAACGACAGCAGGATGGCAGCTCGACTTCTTTGGTGAGGCTGCCGTCATCGTTCTCCCCCCTCCCAAGGTCGACCCATTACCGGACCCTTCGCTTTGGACCGAATCGGTACGAGAAGGGATGGTCGACGCCTTGATCAGCCTGGCGTGTGACAGTCGCCGCGGCGACAGCATGCCGGAGTCGCTGATCGACTGCGCTGAGCTGCTGCGCGCCCGTATCAAGCAAAAGCCACTGGAACTGGAGGAGTACTCCATGACTTTGGGCTGGATCTTCGGATACTGGGATGGAGCACTTCCCTATACCTATGTCTGTGCAGTCTGCGGGGTTAGCCCGGAAGTCTTGCAGGACGTGATTCTCAACAATGCCCGTCTGCGTGCCGACCTCGATGGAGTAAAGCGCATGTGCTGCGGGTCTCTTCTTTGAGCCAAACCATGACACTGTTCCAGGTCATCAAGCAAGCCGCTGCCGCCATCATGGGCCAGCCGATTGCGCCGTCTCCGTGCAAGGATGAAGTCCCGGTGGGCACCGGCGCGGACAACGAGTACCAGATCCTGATCAATGGCGTCCCGAACCTGTTCCGTGACGAAGGCGACCATGTCGTTCACTTCGTTGCCGTCTTCGGTAGCCAGATTCAGCATACGGCCTACGGCGACAAGGTCCTGCCGGAAGTCGTTCCGCGCTGGAGCAAGCTCGACCGGCACGAGGGCGCTGGCGTAACGCCGCAGTCCGTGGCCGAATCTGTCATGCGTCATGCGAAAGACCGCCCGCCAGTGGCAGCGTCTGCAGCCCCGGAGAACTCGGCCGAGTCGCGGCAATCAGGACACGCTGACCGTCAGATGCCGCACCGCGCACCCGCCAAGTCGGCGGAGGCCCGTCAAGAAGGGCATGCCTCCCGGTCCAACTACACGGTCGGTACCCTGATCGAGTGGGGCGAAATGGAATTCCCGAATCGCAAGCCTGGCGGCAAGGCGACGTACACATCCTTCGCGGTCAAGCTGGACACTAGTGCCGGTGAGAAGACGCTACAAGGTGAAGGTCTGAAAGACGCCCTGGCTGACGTCGCTTGCAACATCGGCGACCGCGTAGGGATTAAGCGCTTGCACAAGGAGAAGGTGCCCGCCTTCCACCATGGGACCGGGCGCCCAATTCTGGACCCTGCCACCGGCGAACAGAAGCTTTGGGACCGGTGGGTCTGGCAAGTGAACCGCATTCATTGACAAGGAAACAACATGGCATCCGTAAACAAAGTGATTCTCGTTGGCAACCTCGGGGCGGACCCCGAAGTTCGTTACATGCCCAGTGGCGACGCTGTGGCCAACCTTCGCATCGCTACCACCGATCGGTACAAGGACAAGCAGAGTGGCGAGATGAAGGAAGCCACTGAGTGGCACCGCATCTCGATGTTCGGAAAGCTGGCAGAGATTGCCGGCCAGTACCTGCGCAAGGGCTCGTCGGTCTATATCGAGGGCCGCATTCGCACGCGCAAATGGCAGGACCAGTCCGGCCAAGATAAGTACAGCACCGAGATTGTCGCAGATCAAATGCAAATGCTTGGCGGTCGGGTTGGTGCCAACGATGGCGATAGCGATTCCGGAACGGACCGCTCGGCGTCGCAGCAAAGTCCTGCCAGCGCGCAGCGCTCGGCCCCAACGGGTCAGCGCCCGCCGCCAGCGCGTCGGCAGCCCACACAGGCGCCGTCGAACGGCTTCGGGGACATGGATGACGATATTCCGTTTGCCAGGCCTGCCGCGCTGGATGGCATTCCGTTCCGCAACGATGGCGCGCCGATGTACTGATTTGTAGTTGCTCGAAGTACGGTTTTAACTGCTGCTACCGGATCCACCGGCAGCAGCAGTTTCCTTCTCCTGGCCGCCCGGCCATTCCCCCTTCGTTTGCGCAAACGTCATGCTGAAAAGACCTTCTGGCTTCCGCCGGGATGTCTTTTGAGCAAGCGTTCCTCCGCCTGTCACAGGCATCGCCAAACCTACTCCACCCGGAGTCATCCCATGAAAATGAAAGACCTTAGTGAAATTGTTGCAGATTGGTCGTCCGATCGTTGGGACGCCCTGGTAGAGCAGTACTTGCCGGCATCGGCTCTAACCGACGCCTTCTGGCGGGGTCGTCCTGGACCGTGTCCAATGTGTGGTGGGCGCGATCGATTTACCTACACCCGCAAGCGGAATCGCGGCGACTGGATATGCCGCAAGTGCAACGACGGCAGCCCTGCTGGCGGCGACGGTCTTGAGCTAGTCCGGCGATGCACCGGCATGTCTTACTTAGAGCTGAAGTGCCGGCTGAACGGCCAGTCCATTGACCCCCTTCCGGTCGTCTCCCAGAAGCCGCGGCCATCACGACGAGAGGCTATGAGTCCCCGAGATCTGATGCGCTGCGTGATGAAGCAGGTCCATTCTTCGAAGCCGTTGACGGTGGGCGACTATGGCATGCGTTACCTGGCTGCCCGCGTTCCTGGCTTATGTGCACCGCTGCCGCAGGGATTGCGACTAGCCACGCAGGAGTACTGGCATGAGAAGGAGATCATAGGGAGGTATCCCACCATCGTTGCTGAGTATCGTCTACCAGATGGGCGGATTGCGACGGTCCACAGGACCTCGTTGGATCCTCACAAGGCTGAGAAGGCGATGGTCATTTCGAATGAAGGAGAGATTCTGCCCTCGAAGCGAAACTACGTGACAGCGTTGCCGCTTGATGGCGGAGCAGTGCGCCTGATGTCACCGCGTAACGGGGAGATCGGCGTCGCCGAGGGTCTCGAGAGCGCGTATGCCGCGTACATGTTGTTTCGTGTGCCAACCTGGTTCTGTCTGAACCGCGTGGAGCTGAGCAGGTTCGTGGTGCCAGACGGGTTGGGCATCCATACCGTGCACATTTTTGCGGACTTCGACAAGGTAGACCTGAAGACGGGCAAGTCACCCGGGATGGCCGACGCACTGACGCTGCAGAAGCGGTTGCGTGCGGCCGGGTTCAACGTTGTGCTGCATCGCCCGAAGGTCCGTGGTACGGACTTTTGCGATCAATGGCGAACGGAGTACCAACTTCGCCAGATGTCCCAACAGGCTGCCGTCGCAGCCTGACCTTTCCGCTACCGCCTGGTGGCATCACTATCAACCTCTGCCCTGTGGGTCCGCCCCACAGGGGCGGAGTCCCCGCGTGGCAGGTCTCTCTGGAGAATGTAATGCCGCAGAAGGGTTTTACCGTGATCGTCAACAAGCTGCACATCCACGCTATGCGCAGCACGCGGAACCGTGACGTGCAGGCGCGTCAGTCGGAGGCCCAGTTCTTCCATATCTATCGCCTTGACATCCTCTCCCGGCTAGACCCCGGAGATTCCTACTTCTAGCGCCTGATGTCCCAGGCGGGCAATGTTGCACGCGGCGTTCGTGTCGCGATCGTGTACCGACCCGCACGAACTGCACATCCACTGCCTTATTCCAAGTCCGGCCCTACCTTTCGGACTGCTGGGCGGGATAACGCCACAGCACGAGCACGTTTGGGTTGAAAACGCTTCGTTGACCTCTGCGAACACCACTGCTTGCCTGATGGCCTTGTACCGGAGTTGTGTCCTGAACGACGTCCACGCGGCATCAAGCACGGACTTCGCCATGCTCGTTCGTGCCAGCGCCTTCGCGTTCACGTTGCCGACGAAGATTGCTGCATGTTTCCTGACGAGCGCCGACGTTTCCTTGTGGATGGCGTCCTTGCGCTGATTCGCGATACGGGCATGGATAGCCTTCACGCGCTTCTTCTTGCGAGCCCGCTGCGCGATACCAAACGCTGCTTCTGACTCGCGATAGAACTTCTTCGGGTTGAATGACGTGCCGTCGCTGTATGTCGCGAGCGTTTTCAGGCCAAGGTCGATACCGATGGTCGTTGCGCCGTCCGGCATGCGCTTCTCTTCGACCTGTATTTTGACAGCCACGTTGAGATACCAACGCCCGCGCGAGTCCTCATTGAAGCTACCCGCCTTCAGTTCGTACTTCGACAGGCCATACGAGTCCCACAGGCCGATGCTGATGCCGTTGAAGCGGACCTGACCGTTCTTGTATGTCAGTGCCCGCGCCTTGAACGGAACCCAGCCAAGCGAGTATTTCGGGGACTTACGATCGCTCACCCGCCAGTTGAGGCGCTGCCGCTTGAACTGCTTGAGACGCGTCGCAAACTCTTCGCAGACCTGCTGCTGCGTGGCCGAACCGATCGACACCCCTTCGCACTTGCTGAAGCCGTTCGTCAGCGTTTGAAGGTCGAAGCCGGACAACCAGACCTTCGGGCGATTGCAGTACCGCTTGAGGCTACGATACTGGGTCTCATTGCAGAAATTCCAGATCGCATTGACGTCGCGAGCCATCGCAAGCATCGCCTTCGCGTGCTTGTCCTTGATGCGCAGTTTCAACGTCTTTACGGTTTCCATTTTCGCATAGTACATTTTGCCTGCGAAACTGTGCAAGAGCGGGAAAATGGGGCGACCACGAAAGACATATAGCGACTTGCGGCATGGGCGCCACTGCGTATTTGCGCTGCATGTCCACTTGGTATTTGTAACGGAATGCCGGCGCAACGTGTTCAAGAAAGAGCATCTGGACGCTATGCTACGCTGAGAAAGGACGGCACTGCCGTCCGTGCTCTCAACCCATCTCCTTATACAGAAGTAGTACCGTCTCCACCGTGGGGCATGGAGCCTGAGGCCGTGGAAATTTCGAGGTAAGGGGTTGTTAACTTCGCCTGACTCGCGTTTACTGTCGAGTTTTTAGCAGCGATGGGCAACGAGTCGGGGGCATGGGTGGACGAGGAATTTGAGAGCCTGGATCTAGGTGATCCGCGGCGGGATCGGCGCGCCAAGGAGTTGCTCAAGCGGTTT
>NZ_SMNY01000082.1:0-1171 GCF_004353535.1 Cupriavidus sp. L7L | reverse complement strand
TGTGGTGGTCTAATTTCCTCGGACAGGTCGATAGGAGGACAATCCGGAATCGACGAGGAAGAAAGATAGATGACAAGAAGGCGCCGACAATTTGACGCCAGCTTCAAGCTGGAAGTGGTACGGATGGTGCGAGACCAAGGATTATCGGTCAGCGAGGTGTGCCGGTCGATGGAGCTTGGTGAGACGGCCGTTCGGCGCTGGATTGCGCAGTACGATGCGGAGTGCGCCGGCGGACCTGGCGTGGGCAAGCCGCTGACGGCGGAACAGCAGCGCATCCGGCAACTGGAGGCAGAGAATCGGCAACTGCGCGAGGACAACGCGTTGCTAAAAAAAGCCTCGGCCTTCTTTGCGCGGGAACTGAAGTGAGCTACCGGGTGGTAGCCCACTTGCAACAGGAGGCCGTATCGGTCAGTAACGCCTGCCGGGTATTGCAGGTGAGCCGCTCGGGCTACTATGCGCACCGCAGCGCCAAGCCAAGCACGAAGACTCTGCAGGAGCAGACCCACGTCAAAGCGGCGTTCGCTGCGAGCGGCGCGAGCTACGGCAGCCGGCGTGTCATGCATGCGGTGCGGGAACAAGGGGTGCGCCTTGGCCGCTACCGGGTCCGTAGGCTGATGCACGAAGCGGGGTTGCGTGCGACCTGGAAGCGTAAGTTCGTGTCGACGACTGACAGCAAGCACACGCTGCCAGTGGCAGAGAACGTGCTGAACCGGCAATTTGACGTGGCCGAGCCGAATCGGGCCTGGACTTCCGACATAACGTATATCCGCACGGCCCAAGGTTGGCTGTACCTGGCGGTCGTGCTGGACTTGCACTCACGCAAGGTCGTGGGCTGGTCGATGGCGCCGACCATGCCGGCCGACTTGGTCATGTCGGCATTGACCATGGCGCTGCAGCAGCGAAGGCCAGCGCCGGGACTGCTGCTGCACTCGGATAGGGGCAGCCAGTACGCGAGCGCGGAGTATCAGGCCTTGCTGGCACGCCATCAGATTGTTTGCAGCATGAGTCGAAAAGGCAATTGCTGGGATAACTCGGTGATGGAACGGTTCTTCCTGAACCTGAAGATGGAGCGCGTGTGGCAGCGTCAGTATGCCAACCACGCCGAGGCACGGCGCGACATCACCCAGTACATCGTTGGCTTTTATAACCCGGTGCGCTTGCACTCAACCCT
>NZ_SMNY01000081.1:0-1668 GCF_004353535.1 Cupriavidus sp. L7L | reverse complement strand
CAGCTTATCGACCGGGTTCAGACCATGGTGTCCGGGCTGGTAGAGTCCGCCACCGGGCAGAATCTATCCGCTTCGCTGCGCGCGGCCCTCAGTACGCCGGAACTTGCGGATCCGAAGATCGCTCTCCGTGTATTACTTCAGGCAAACTGCGACTTGGACCGGCAGATGAACGGCGTCATGTCGGAATTGGAATCGCGCATTCTGGTTCATATCTCGCCGGCAGCCGCACGACTCGACGTCGGCGCGGAGGACGCTCTAGCGGTGTTCATGAGCGACGTTCGGCGCGGTGGTGGCACTCTGGCACGGGAATTCGACCCGCTGGGCGAAATGAAGCCCTATGTTGGCGAGATGGATCGGCTGGAATCCGCCCTGGCTGCACAGCGCCGGGCCCGTGAGCAGATCTGCGCGACCGCTTTGGAGGCCGGCTATAGCGAGGGCGAACTGGCGGCACTCCTGGACAGGTACGGGGTGGAGCGAGAAGCGCTCAAGAACGCGCTCGCGCTGAAAAGCCAGGCCGCAAATGAGTTGCCGGACAACGTAGTGGAATTGAGGCCGTTTCGACAGCCGCGACCTGTTTCGGAGCCTCCTGCCACGGTGCAGGCAGCTCTGAGCAAACTCGAGGCAGCAGGGCATTTACCCCCGGCTGAAAAGGAAGGTATCGAGCGCGTCGCAGCTGAGCATGCCGCCCTGGTGGGCGACGACGACCTGTTTGAAATGGAAATGCAGGCGGATGACCTTTCCGGCTTTGGCCAGGCGAAAGGGAATCGACCAACAACCTAAATTATGAAAAAGACAGACCGATACTTGGCTGAACCAATCAAGAACATCGAGGTCGAGAAGTGGCGATTGAAAAATGGCCTGACAGTGAGTGCGGCATGCGAGCAGTTGGGCCTTCAACGCGCGAAGTTCGCTGAGATGAGATCACGGCCACAAGAGCCAATCGAAGACAAGGCGGTCTGTCAGTTGCTGGAGATATACGAGGCCTATCCGGAATCCATGCCGAGTGTCCGTCAGCTCGACATTCGGCAGTTCATGATCGAACTCGGATTCGATCCTGAGAATCCATCGGACAAGAAGGAGTTTGCAGTGCTCGTGGGGCGCGAGCCTGCTGCCGTGTACCGTTGGCTTGCTGGAGAGGGGAACTACAGCAAGCCAGTCGAGCGGCTGATCGAAGCGTACAGCCGCATCCAGCTAGCCGGGGCAAAGAAGAGATCTTTGCTGAAGACATACGCGGTCAAGATTGCCGCGCGCTTGGGTATCACAGACCTGTTTGAACGGGCTACCTGGCGCAAAGGCTGAGTGGTAATTCGGGGAGAGAGAGCTGAATGACAAAGACAAAAGGGGCACCAGGCATCGACGTGGCCGTCGTGCTGTTTTTCAAGAAGGCGGCGATTCCAGACCAGATTCGCATACGCGACTTCTCGATGCCGCTCATAAATCGGATTCCCGGGTTCATTTCTGGACTGTCGGGGCAGTCCGGCCTGGTCGGCATGATGCATGCGCGCAAGTATGCGGATGAGAAGAAGCTGGAGATGATCGTAGTGGATCTCTCAGTCGAGGTCGAGAAGCCGCTATATCCAAAGGTTTTGAAGCCTGAAGATCTGCCGAACGTAGATCTTCTGAATCTCATACGAAGCAGCAAAGAGTTGATGCAAGGGATCCGAGAGG
>NZ_SMNY01000080.1:0-1951 GCF_004353535.1 Cupriavidus sp. L7L | reverse complement strand
TTAGTCCGAGCTTTGGCTTCTCGAATGGCCGGAACCCGCGTCGGCGCTGGGTTTCGGCCATTTTTTGTGACTATTATGTAGCCATGTAAATTAGTGTTTATCTATTGCGTTTCAGCAGAGTTGTGCTTGAATAAGTGTTCATGTATATCGAACACGTCCCCAACCGCAACTCGCCCCCCGCCGTCCTGCTGCGCGAGTCCTATCGCGATGGCAACACGGTCAAGAAGCGCACCCTCGCCAATCTCTCGTCGCTGCCCGCCGAGGTCATCGAAGGCTTGAAGGTGCTGCTACGCGGTGGCGTCGCGGTGTCGTCCGCCGACGAGGCCTTCGTGATCGAGCGCAGCCTGCCACACGGACACGTGGCCGCCGTGCTTGGCGCGGCGCGCGCCTGCGGCGCCGAGCAGTGGTTTGCCTCGGCACCGGCCGCGCTGCGCTCGGTGGTGATGGCACTGCTGGTGGCGCGGGTGGTGTCACCCGCTTCCAAGCTCGCCACGCATCGCATGTTGCGCGACGAGACCGCGACCCACTCGGTGTCGCGGCTGCTGAAGTTGGGCGACCTCGAACTCGAGCAGGTCTATGCCGCGCTCGACTGGCTGGGAGAAGCTCAGGAAGGCATCGAGAAGCGCCTTGCCAGGCAGCATCTGAGCGGCAGTACGCTGGTGCTCTATGACCTCACTTCCACGTGGGTGACGGGACGCTGCTGCGAGCTTGCCGCCCACGGCTACAGCCGCGATGGCAAGCGCGACGACCCGCAGATCGTGTTCGGTCTGGTTTGCACGCCTGAGGGCTGTCCGGTGGCGGTCGAAGTCTTCGCCGGCAACACCGCCGATCCGGCTACCGTGGCCTCACAGGTGGACAAGCTCAAGAACCGCTATGGCATCGAGAAGCTCGCGTGGGTGGGCGACCGGGGCATGCTCACGCAGGCGCGCATCGACACGGTCTTGCGCCCGGCGGGCCTGGACTGGGTGAGCAGCCTGCGCGCGCCACAGATGGCCGCACTTGCCCGGGAGAAGGGCCCCTTCCAGCCCTCGCTATTCGATGAGCGCAACCTGCTGGAGGTGACCAGCGAGGCGTTCCCCGGCGAGCGGCTCATCGTCTGTCGCAATCCGCTACTGGCCGAGGAGCGCAGCCGCAAACGCGAAGCGCTGCTGCAGGCCACCGAAGCCGAGTTGATGAAGATCACCGACGCGACCACGCGTGCCCGCAACCGCCTCAAGGGCACCGAGGAGATTGCCCTGCGCGTAGGCCGCGTCATCGATCACTTCAGGATGGGCAAGCACTTCGAGTTGAACATCACCGATTCGAGCTTCACGTGGGAACGCAAGACCGAACAAATTCAGCAGGAGGCCGCACTCGATGGCCTGTACGTGGTGCGTACGAGCCTGCCGGCAACGGACTTGCCGGCTGAGGCGGCCGTGACGGCCTACAAGGGTCTGGCGGTGGTGGAGCGGGCCTTCCGTTCGCTCAAGACGGTCGATCTGCAGGTGCGCCCCGTATTCCATTGGAACGCCGCGCGCGTGCGTGCTCACGTCTTTCTGTGCATGCTGGCCTACTACGTCGAGTGGCACATGCGCGAAAAGTTAAAGCCGATGCTGTTCGACGATGAATACGTCGAGCTCGCGCGTACGGCCCGGCCCTCGCCAGTGGCCAAGGCACGACGCTCGGACCAGGCGAAAGCCAAGGACACCACCAGGCTTGGAGAGGACGGCTTGCCGGTGCACAGCTTCCGTACGTTGCTCGATGATCTGGCCACGCTCGCGTACAACGTCTGTCACACCCCCCTGAACCCGCAAGCAAAGATCGTCATGATCACGCGGCCGACCCCAGTTCAAGAAAAGGCCTTCCGCCTGCTCAACGTCAGCCCCGTCGCCTGTACCCAGTAATTGACTCGCTCGCGCGCACATAACCGTGAGAAATCAAAGCATTATGCGCGCCGCGTGCCAAAGCTCGG